>NZ_CP045481.1 GCF_009429145.1 Amycolatopsis sp. YIM 10
CACGGTGTGACATGTCGGCGGTGCTCGCTGCTGACATGTCTGTCACCAGGGAGTTCGCCGCATGTCTCCGCGTACGACCAACCCGTTCACGCCGTGGCGGATCGTCGCCCTCCTGCTGGCGGCCCCTTTCGGCATCGTAGCCACCGCCGTGCTGATCGCGCTTGGCGAGAACGCGTGGGTGCTCGACCTGCGCTGGGAGTCGGACGCCACGGGCGCGCCGGCGGCGATCTGGTCGCCGGCCGACACCGCCGAGGAGGGCGACCACTACTGCGCGGAACTCGCTGCCAGCTACCCGGCCGCACCGGAGCTTGACGCTCACGTGCGGTGGGTGCGCACCACCGACTGGTATCGAGCCCGATGCGGCGCCGCCGGATGATCGGCCGCGTCTGGCCCTGGTGGATCACCACCCCGCCGTACCTGATCTACATCACCGTCCGGCTGGCGATCGAGGATCTTACCGCCAAGTAACCATCTCGTGACTGAGCGCACCGCCCCTTTCCGAGTGAGCCACTCAACCGCGTAGCCTGGTAGGCGTACCTCTTCGCCGAGGGAAGTCCCCCGGCCGACGGGCCGGGGGCACGCGAAGGGGTCGCACTCGGCGAAAAGGTGACGGTCATGGCAGACCCAGACAGCATCGGCGCGCGCATGAAAGCGGCTCGCGGCAAGCTCATCACACAGAGGCAACTCGCCGAGATGGCGGACGTCAGCCTCTCCTTGATCAAGGCCCTCGAGGGCGGGCAGCGGCACACCGCGCAGGTCGGCAACCTGCAGAAGATCGCGAAGGCCCTCGACCTCGAACTCCCTGATCTTCTGGGCAAGCGCGCGGCACTGCCGACCGCAGACGGCGGTGTCGTCGACATCCGCCGAGCGCTCACCCCCGTGGACGACCTGCTCGACGGCGGCGACCTCGACGGCGAACCTGTCACCATCGACGAAGCGCGGCGCACGGTCAGCTACCTGTGGGGCGCCTACTGGGCCGGGCGGTACGAACTGCTCGGCGCGCTGCTGCCCGACGCGCTCGCGCAGCTGCGCGCCACCGCGCAGGCGGTCGACTCCGCGGACGCCCTGGAGGCGTCCAGCCTGCTCGCCCGCGGCTACCAAGCCGCCGGGGATACCCTCGTCCACCTCGGGCAGCCCGATGCCGCGTGGCTCGCTGTCCGGCAGGCAATCGACGCGGCGCGCAAGAGCGAGGACGTCCTGCTCTACGCCGCCATGCGGGTGTCCGTGTCGTGGCAGCTGCTCGTGCAGGGCCGCTACCTCGAGTCGGAACGGGTGGCGGTCGCAGCAGCACACGACATCGAGCCGCACGGGACTACGTCGGACACCGAGCTGGCCGCGTACGGGATGCTCACAGTCACGGCCGCCACCGCCGCGGCGCGTCTTCGTACCGACGGTGCCAACGGCCGGGCTGCCGACCTGCTCGGTGAGGCGAAGGAAACGGCTGACCGGCTCGGGTACGAACGCAGCGACCACCAGAGCAGCTTTGGGCCCGCGAAGGTCGCGATGCTGACCGTGGACTGCGCCGTGGTGCGAGACGACTGGACGGGTGCATTGACGGCCGCCAAAGCGCTGCCGCGCGAAGCGCCCTTACCGCTCGCGACTCGTGCGCGGCATCTCGCCGATGTGGCCCTAGCGCAGCTTCGACTCGGCCACGGCGAAAAGGCGCTAAGCACCGTCCTCGCAATGGAATCGATGGCGCCCGACTGGATTCAATACCAGACTCTGCCGCGACAAGTCGTTTCCGAGTTGGTCGAGCGGGAACGTCGAATGCACGACGAGTTGCGCGATCTCGCGCGACGGCTCGGCGCGATCGGGAAACGCCTGATTTGACGGCCGCTTACTCCGATCGGGTAGGTACACATGGTGTGTACCTTCCCGATCATTGGAGCTTTTAGCGTCATCTGAGTGACGCGCAGCAAAGAACCTTCCTGGAGTTGGAAACAGACGTGGCCAATCCAGGCCAGGTCACAGACCGGCCGCCCGGTTACGCTCGCCGTGGGAATCGTCACCAGCACATCAGACGGCGAACCCGTCGACATTTTCGGTATTCGTGTCGGACGACTCGGCGAGACGGTCGCACTTGAGAACCCCACCCAAATCGGCCTGCTGCTCGCGAACATCCGGGAAGCCGCCGAAAACCTCGACATCGACGAGCTGCGGTGAGCACTGCCGTGGCCGAGCGAGAGGCTGCGCCGTTCTTCCGGCAGGACGGCGAGGGGTACGCCGAGTTCGTGAAGCTGGTGTGGCGGACGTGCAGCTGGTGCGGGCTGGTGGCGCCGAGCGCGCGGGACAACCTGGAGCACCAGGCGCGGTGTGACGAGCGCGAGATACCGCAGCAGCCCGCGCCCGAGGTGCCGACGCAGCCGGAGCCGCGGCCGCGGCCCGAGCCGCCGTTCCCGCCCCCGCCCGCACCGGCGGCGCCCCCGGATTGGTTCGAGCAGCCACCGGCAGCTGGTGCCGCGCGACCGGGGGTGCCTCAGCGATGACCGACCCGACCGAGATCCAGCCGATGAACTTGGCGGGCACGCCGCTGGACCCGCGCGTGGTCAACGCCGCCGAGGAACAGCAGTACGCCGAGGAGCTGGGCGACGTGGTGAGGCGGGCGATGGAGGACCCCGATGCTTGACACCTACCGCCGGGAGATCGGCGCCAACGTACGCACGGCCCGGCTGCGGACCGGGCTGTCCCAGCAGCAGGCCGCGCAGCGGATGATGCCGCCGGTACTGCCGAAGACGCTCGAGGCCTGGGAGACCGGTCAGGAGACGATGACGGCACGGCAGCTGATCGACGTGTGCCGCGTGCTCGGCGTGCACCTGGCCCTCGTGCTGCCCGTCCTGGAGTTGGAAGAGCCGCCATTCGACACGCTACTGGTGCGCGCCGAGCTGCTGCGCAACAACGAGGCGCCCGACCTGGTCCCGCTGGCCACGTGGGCGGCAGGCTACGACGACGACGTCATCACGGTCACGCCCGAGGTGCTGCGCCACGCCGCGGAGCTGTGCAACCAGAGACCGTTGGCACTGCACAACATGCTGAAAATACTGGTGCGGGCCGGGCACCGCGGCCGGCCGGTGCGGTCGAGCGAAACCGCGCTGGCGCTCCAGAAGTGGAGATGAGAGGAGAACCGTGACGGTTCAGGATCAGAAGAAACCGCTGACGTTCCAGGAGGAGCTGGGGCAGGCTCTCCGGCTCGCCCGCGTGCACGCGAACCTCACGGTCCGGCAGGTTGCGCAGCGGATGTTGCCGCAGGTGACCCGGGCGTGCGTGTGGACTTGGGAGAGCGGCGCGATCATGATCCCGCTCCCGCGCCTGCGGGACTACGCCCGGGTGCTCGGCCTGCCGGTCGCGGCCATCATCCCGCCGGCGCCCTGGCAGGTGGTGCAGGCTACCCGCCTACGGCGGACCACGATCACGGAGCTTCGCCCCCTGGTCGAGTGGGCACGGGGCTACGGCGAGGACCTGATCCGGTTCTCCCCGGAGACCGTGGCCGAGGCCGCGCGCATGTGCAACGTCACCCCGGCGCGGCTGCAAACCACCCTGACCCGGATTCAACTGACCGCGTGACCAGAGCGATCCGATCTACATCGGGAACCCTCACCAGGAAAGGCGGTAGCTGATGGCGATCGACAGCAAGTACGGGCCGGTGTCCATACCGGGCAGCACCATCGCGGCGGACGAACCGGTGTTCGTGCTGCGCGGGCAAGACCGGCTGGCACCGGACGCGATGCGCGCGTACCTGGAGCTGTGTAAGAAGGCGGGCGTCCCGCAGCACCACCTCGACGCGCTGGAGCAGTCGATTGTGGACATGGTGCGTTGGCAGGCCAACAACTACACCCAGACCCCGCGCTCGGCAGGTGCTGGCCGGTGAGCGAACCCCACGCCCCCGAGGAGACCGCGGAGGAACGACTCGCGAGGCTCCGCCAGGAGCTGCTGGACGAGATCGCCGAGAAGACGGGGACGAAGGACCAGTGACCTCCCTGGCGGACCGGGCAGACCCCCGACTGTCCCCGGCCCGCCGGGGTTCCAACCCTGCCGGGTCAGCTCCTGTCCGGCAGCGGTCCCCCAGGCACGCGACCCCCAGAGCGGGCCGGGACCGGCCGGGGGCAGCCAGATGAGCGACTGGCTGCCCCTGGTGCGCAGCTCTGCCGGGGATGGCCCGGCAGTGATCCCCGTGTGGCGCAGGCACGCGGGTTGATCGCCCGGGGGCGGTCAGGCACCTGTCGCCTGGCCGCCCCCGGCGCCGCGAGCTGAGCGGGCCACCCCAGCACACACCGCGGGCGGAGTTCACCACGCCAATACTTGCGTGTGCTACCTAACCTGTTGGCGGCACACGGAGACCGGGGGGATGCCGGGCGGCCACCTGCTCCCGGCAGCCGCGCCCCCCGGCGCGCTGACGCGGGCGCGCCGGTCCGCCCCTCGGGGGCAGCGGTGGCCACCCGGCGCCACAGCGTCCCGGGTGGCCACCCTGCCGAATCTGGTCAGCCGTCTTTTCGATTCCAAATCTGGTCAGCAACCTGACCAAAGTGCGCCGATCTGGCTCCCAAGAAAAAGATCTTCAACTTTCTCCGTCTCAGGACTTGCGTTTGCCACCCTAGGGTAGCTATAGTTCTTATATCAGCAAGAGAGACCAAGGAGAAGCGAAATGCACTTCCACCTCCAGCTCGACCCCGGCGCCGAATTCCTCCTCCGCCAGAACGAAGACGGGACCTTTGAGATCCTGATCACCGAGCCGAGCAGCGAGAACTCCACGGTGATCGAACTCTCCGGGCCCCAGGTGATGGCCCTGCGGGACCTGAGATAGGGGCTCCGCCCCCGGCCGAGAGGCCGGGGGCACCCCCTCCGAGAATCTCAAATCCCCCCTTGCGTTTGCTACCCTAGGGTGCCTATACTTGGGTTATGACGGAGAGCGCGAGATTCCAGCCGGAGACCCGGGACGACATCCTCGGCTGGCTGGCCGGGATGGACTCCCTGACCCGGGCACGGGTCGCCGGACTCCTGGTGGACCGGCCCACGATCGAGGCGGTCGGCGCGGCCCGGCGGGAAGCGGTCTGGGAGCTGTCCCGGGAGCACGGCGGGAAGGGCACGGCTGCGCTGCTGGGGGTGGGCACGGCGGCGGTACACAAGGCGGTGGTGCTGCACAACAAGGCGGTGAACGCGCGGGTACAGGGTTGATCTTGCTGATGCGGGGCGTGGGTGCATGTCACCCGCGCCCCGCTTTTTCGTGTGCCCGCAACAGGTTAGGTAGCACATGCAAGTTTTGGCCTGGTGATCTCCACCCCGCATGCCCTACCCTGGCCCGGCGATCCCCGTGTTCCAGGTGACCGCGGCTCGCCGGGTTGCAGCCCCGAGCGGGCCAGGCCCCCGGCCGCACCGCGGCCGGGGGCTCTCCATGCCAGGCCTACAGCGCCGCTTCGAGGCCTCGCTGGTGGTCCGGCCACAACCGCCCCATCACCTCGGCGTCGAGTTCGTCCACGTCGACCCAGCGGGCACCGGTGGCCGGGTCGAGCACCGGCGCCACCGTCTCGGCCAACTGGTAGAACACGGTGAACGTCACGGTCCAGGCGTGCAGGGTGTGCGGCGAGGAGACCGGCCGGATCGCGCGCACGATCCGCGCGTACGTCCCGTTCGGGATGGCCAGCCCGGTCTCCTCGGTGGTCTTGCGGGCACCGGCCGCGATGATCCCGTCTCGGTCCACCGGCCGGTCACCGGCGCGCCACTGCGCCGCGGTGCGCCCGAAATCGGCCGGCGTGGAGTAGCCGCCGACCAGGCACGGGATCGGGCCGCGCGCGGTGGTGCGCTCGCCGATGAGGACCAGGCCCCGCGTGGTGGTGACCACCGTGTCCACCACCACCGTCTCCCCCGCCCACCAGCCGTAACCGAGCCCGGTGGGCAGGCCGATCCGGTCGTCGGCCAGCAGCTGCTCATGATGCGGGTGCAGCGCCCGGCCGTGCTGGTCAAGCACCCAGCCACGGCCGCGGCTGTAGCGCTGAAGCTCGGTGTCGACCTGGACCGGCTCGGCCGCCGTGCTGGTGGTGATGTCCGGATCCATCTCCTCGGGCGGGCAGCCGTCGCGGTTGGGGTGACCGACCGCGTCGTACCCGGCCGGGATCGTCGCGCGGCTGATCAGGGTGCCGTACACGAACCCGAGTTCGCCCGGGGTGTAGCCGGGGCTGGTGGCGTGCAGCCGGGCGCCGTAGCCGGGCTGCGTGGTCTCGGCCAGATACCCGGCGATCTCGTCCAGGGTCTCGGCCGGGTACGGGTGTTCGCCGTACCCGGGTCCCCACAGGTGGGTTTCGGGCAGCAGTCGCGCGTCATGGGTGGTTGGGGAGGTCATGATCGAAGCCAAGCAGCGATCACCCTGCGCGCGCACCTACCAGCAGTTGTTGACCTTGAGCTGACACGTTTCTGGCCAATATCAGGAAAACTACCGACAGGATCGGCGCTTTCCTTGTGAAACAACGAGAAACCCCGCACTCCGATGTGGAGTGCGGGGCTCTCGTCATTCGCGCGGTGCCCGCTGCGGGCGGGCTGTATGGGACGCCTCCGATCCTACCCGGGGGCCTTCGGCCCGTTGCGCACCACGGCGACGGTGCCGCCGCCGAGCAGCGCGCCGAGCACGCCGCACACCAGCACCGCGGTGTCGGTGTCGATGTGCACGCCGATGAGGGCCAGGAGGCCGACCACCGCGCTGGGGCTGAGCCCGGCGAGCACGCCGGCCACCGCCTTCGCGTACTGCTTCCACCACGGAGCGGCCGGGGCGGGCGCGGTCACCGGAACGCCGCCACGGCACCGTGCTGGTCGCCCTCCAAGGTGTAAAGGACCTCGGCGGTGACCGCGCCGTCGGGCACCTTGAGCACGAGCGGGCGGGCGGGGTCGATCCAGAGTTCGCCCTGCGGGGTGCCCACATCGGCGGTGCCCGTCTCCGGCGAGGGGCCGAACCACTTCACGTGGTGGAGCTGGAAACCCATGAAGCCGCGCGAGATCGTGAACTCCTTCGCCCACTTCGGCACAACCGCGGTGCGCGACTGGTACTCGCCTTCGGTCAGTTCCATGTTGGTGTCCTCCATCGGATCGGTGTCGGTCGGCGTGCTCTGGCCGCCGAGCAGTGCGGCGAACTCCTGGCGAGTGCCGCGGAAAGCGTTGAGGTCCAGCGGGGCGTATCCGGCCACCCGGCCGGAGCTGGAGAACTGGAGCAGCGCGACGCCGAGGCCGCCGAAGCCGTCCCAGTAGTGCGCGGGAACGTCGGCGTACTCCTCGGCGATGGTGCCCTGCGCGTTGTCGGGGTACCGCGAGGACCACAGCGGCGGCAGCCCGGCCAGCTTGGGCTTGCCGATCTGGAGCCAGTACCACCGCGGCAGGTACAACAGCGGCACCGGATACCCGGCGGCGCGCAACCGGTCCACGATCTCGCGGGTCAGCGCGACGTTGCCGCTGTTGCCCTCCACGTCGGGGATGACCGGCATCCCGGCGGGCACCGTGCGGCGCACGTTGTCCACCTGCGCCGCGGCGGAGATGCCGGCGCGCTGGTAGTGGTAGGCGCCCACGAGCAGCCCGGCCTTGTGGGCGCGGGCAATGTTCTCGTCAAACCGCGGGTCCACGAACCCGGATCCCTCGGTGGCCTTGCAGATGACGAACTCCACACCCTCGGCGCGCGCCTGGTGCAGGTTCGGGTTACCGCCCTGGTGGTGGGCGATGTCGAGTCCGAAAAGGACCATGTCAGGCTCCTAGTACGGCGTTGAGGGACTGGACGATCGCGCCGGAGCCAGCGGCCGCGATCCCGGCGGCGATCCAGATCTTGCGCTCCAGGGACCGGATGCGGGATTCGTGGTCCGCGATGGACTTCACGTCGGAGCGCATGTCGCGTACTTCGTCGTGCACGGCTTGCAGCTCGGCGTAGATCTCGTTCATCGTGACCACCACGCCGTGGGTGTCCGCCATTCTTCTCATCTCCTTCTCGTGTCCACAGTGGTCACGAAGACTCGGGTTGTGACGCGCTAGTCGGTGACCAGCGCGCCGTTGTGCCACTCGTCCGGCATCGGGTTGGTGTGGCACGGCACCAGCTCGTTGCCGGGCTCGGTCTGGCTGTCCGGGTTGCCCGGGGTGTACCAGCCGAGCAGCTGGCAGTCCTGCCGTTTCCCCGCGTGCCAGTTGGCGTCAGCGGTCGCCCAGTGCAGCCACTCGTCTTCCATGGTGTTTCCCTTCCTCAGCCCGGTGCCGGGACGATCAGCGCGTCGAAACCCGTTGCCGGGCTGTATGCCTGGCCGCCGTTGCCCGGGTCGCCGGAGTCCTTGATCGCAGTCAGGCCCAGCGTCCGGCCGCCGGTCAGCGACGCAGAAACCCCGGACACGGTGAAGTACTTCTGGACGTTGTTCGGCCAGGTCGCCGTCACCACACCGTTCACTTTGGACAGAACCTGCGCGATACCGGTGTCCTGAATGTAGAAGCTCCAGCCCGTTTCGAACTTGGAGAACCGGATACCTCCGGCCATCACGATGAAGTACGGCCATCCGGGGTCGCTGAAGCTGGCGGTGCAGGCGACGAAATGGCTGGTCTTGACCGCGGTGTCCACCGCGCCCGAGGTGATCCGGATCGCGCGGCGCCCGGCCGTGCCAAGCTTGGTGTCGAGCGCGGTGGCCAAGGCCTCGATGTCGGCGGGCACGTTCGGCGCGTCGCCGAGCGCCGGGTACGGAAGGCCGTTGATCGGAGTGTCAGGCACGGCAATTCTCCTTTCTCAGTAGGGAATGACGGTCAGATGACGGCGGTCGAACGTGATGAACCCGTCGCCTGAGTAGCGGGTGTACTTCGCGGTGAAGGTGTTCATGCCGCTGTTCAGGCCGGGCAGGATGGTCTTGTCGATCACGAAGGTGGAGGACACGCTCGCCCCGATGTTGTTGTCGTAGTCGGGGTCGAAGGTGAAGTGCGACAGGCGGATCGCGCGGTAGTAGTTCGCGGGGATCGTCGAAGCCCCGGTGATCTCGAAGCCCATCATTCCGGAGGTGTCGCCACCGACTTCCATGTATGCACTCAGGATCACCAGCGCGCGGCACGCCGAGCTGATGTAGACGTCCGATAGAACCGGGCCGCTGGTGTCGCCGGTGGACAGGTCGCGCCAGACGTTGATGCCCCCGGCGCTGAGCGTCCCGGTGTTGGCGGCGAAGGCCGTGCGCATCGCCAGCGCCGCACCGGCACCCGGCGCGGCGACCCGGCCGAGGATGAAGTACGTGGTCTTGATGCGCATCAGCACCACGGTGTCGTTCGAGGCGAACAGCACGCCCGGACCACTGGAGAGCACCCGCAGGTTCACGAACTGCTGGCCGTTGATGTCGACGGTGTTCGCACCCGAGATCGGGTCCCACGACACCACGACGCCGGTGTGGTAACCGATGTCGGCGGACTGCTGCGGTGCCTGCGCCTGCGCGGCCATGAGGTCGGCCAGGATGTCGGCCTTCATACGACGGGGACTCCGATCAGCTTCTGCCGGGTGGTCGCGGACATCGCGGTCCCGGCGACGAGCGGGTGGGTGACCTGTTCGAGCACGTGAATCTCGGTGTCCTCGAACTGGTCGTACTCGACGGCCACCACGTCCAGCGGCTCCAGCGCGGTGTTCACCACGGCCTGGAAGTCCACCCGGTACGGCAGCCCCTGGGCGCGCTGGAGCTGCGCGCGGGCCGCGTCCTCGCACTGCGCGGTGGAGGTCAGGAACGAGCTGCTGTAGAACTTCGGGACCTTGCCGTACGGGCCGTCCCAGCGGGTGGGGCTGTAGGGGTTGGTGTCCAGCGCGACACCGCGCACCGGCGGCAGCTCGCCGGCCGGTTCCCCGGTGGCCACCACGGCGTTGTACACGCCCTTGCGGGTCAAGCCGCGGGACATCTGGGTGAGCACGCCGCGCGCGCCCTGGTTCACGCGGAACACCGGCACATCCGGGTTCGGCGCCTTCCTGATCACGAGCACACCGCGGTGATCCCAGTACCAAACCCGCGCCCGGCTGTCGACGATGTCCTGGAGGAACTCGAAACGGGACTTCTCCACCACGTGGCTGATCCCGAACGGGGTGTTCGCGTCGAAGTCGAATTCGATCGTCGCGCTGGGATAGACCTCCTTGACCAGGAGGTCGAAGACCTGCGCGATGGTCGCGGTCGGGCCGAACTCGAACGGCTGGAGCACGTCGGCCTCGATGAGCCCGCCCATGCGGTCCTCGGCGACGAGCCGGATTTCCCCGAGGCGGCGCGCGTCGGCCTGGTCGACGTCGGTGAGCCGGAAATAGCCGAGCCCGACGAACTCCTTCGTTCCGTCGCCGTAGTCGATGCCGCGCTCGATGAACAGCTCGTTGCCGTAGGGGGTCAGCAGCGCCGAGGGGGTGCGGGGGAACTCGTCGACCACGGTCACGTTCGCCGTGCCGCGTACGGCGGCGGTGGCGTCGAGCTTCACGTCTCCCGAGCGCAGCGCCAGGACCGGGCCGACCGGGTTCACGCCGGTCTGGCCCGGCGCGCACACCCGCACCCGGGACACCATCTTGTGCGATCCCCGTACCGCGTCGAGGAACCGCGCGCTGACCGGCCTCATGGGACGATCACCTCGGACTCGGCCACGATGTCGAGCACATCGGAGTAGGTCGGCTCCGCGGCGATCAGATCGGCGTAGGTGGCGAACAGGCCGGGCAGGTCGCCGTAGGTGACCGTGGTGGAGAACACCCCGGCGTCGGGGGCGGCGACCTCGACCAACGGGAGCGTGAAGTGCCGCCGCTGGGCGCGCTGGGACTTGCGGCCGTAGGCGTAGTTGCCGATGACCGCATACATCGTCGGGATCGGGCAGTCCGGGCCGAGCGACTGGAACAGCATCACCTCACCGGCGGCGAACCGGGTATCGAGGTCGGCCGCCGCGCCCACGGTGTCGGTGGTGACGCGCAGTTCCATCGACCGCCCAGAGTGCAGGTCGGTGACCGCCACCGGCAGAGTCCGGTTGATCACGTCGAACACCCCGGTCCGCGCGGTGCGGCCGATGTCGCCGAACCCGGTCACGTTGACCTGGACGTTGTTGTTGGGGCGGCGCAAGTTCTTGATCCAGAACTGCGTGTTGACCGGCGTGATGCTGGTGGACTCCTGGCTGATCCACGGCGCCTTCCGCATGGACCAGATGACCGCGCGCGAGATCGCCGCGGCACCACCGGTGATGGTCAGCGTCTGCGCCGCCACGCTGCTGATGTTCGACGCGGCGCTCGCACGCTGCCAGATCGCCGCCTGGTCCAGCCCGACCGCGGTGGAGTTCACCGCGCTGTTGAGGAACAGGCTCAACACGCTCGTGGTGGTGACCTCGGCGAGCTTGTGCGCCACCAGCGCGATCGCCGAGTTGGGGTCGGGCACCGTCAGCGACGGCGTCGGGATGTTCTGCCCGGACGCGTTGGTCTGCGTGGCCAGCGCGGTGTAGCCGGGCTCGGCGTTGGAGAACCCCACGATGTAGGCGGTCACCGTGTCCCCGGCCGCCCCACCAGCCGGGGTGATCGTCGGGTTGACGGTGCCCGCGGTCCACCGCTTGTGGAACACCTTCACCGTCTGGTAGTCGATGATCTTGATCCACCCGGCCGGGGTGTCCACGGTCTGCGCGGTGCTGCGGCAGGCCACCACCAGGGTGAGCAGCATCCCATCGACCTGGAGCCCGGCCGCGATCGTCGGCGTGACCGCCGCGTTGTCGGCGTGCACCGGCCCGTCGCCGTTGGAGTACGAGATCTGTGCGTTGTCCACGTAGGACGCCCGGTAGTGGTTGACCACGCCCGGGATGTACTCGTAGTCGTCGACCACCCCGGCACCGCCGGACAGCCCGACCGTGAGCCCGGCGCGCACTGTGGTCCAGGTGATCGTGTCGGTGGAGCGCTCGACGATCGCGTGGTCGGCCACCGCCGGGGCGCCGGCCAGCTGCACCCGCACCCGGCCGAGGTCGCCGAGGTAGGTCGCGGCGATGCTCATCGGAAACTCCCCGCCCCGGCGCGGATGCTGCGCGCGGCCTCCAACGTGTTCTCCTCGATCCGGATGTCGACGATGTCGGTCAGCTCGGTGTCTCCGATGTAGACGTGGATGATCGGCGGCGCCGAGCTGGCGCCGATGGCCTCGGCAGTGGTGTCCGCGTTGGTCACCCGGCCGGTACTGCCCGGGGTGAACAACTCCGGGCCCTTCTCACCGACCAAATAGGACCGGCCACCGATGGCGGTACCGCCCTTGGCCAGCATCGGAATCTTCGGAATCGCGGGAATTCCAACCGCGCCAGTCACGGTGTTAATTGCGCCGATGGCTCCGTTGGCGAAACCAATCACACCGTTGATCGCGTTTTTGAATCCGCTTTTGATGCCGTCCCAGACGCCGCCGATGAACGAGCCGATCCCGGAGAACACGTTCTTGATCGTGGAGGAGAAGCCGTTCCACTTATCGACGATCCAATCGACGACGGTCCCCACGACATTCTTGATGCCGTTGACGACGTTGTCCCACGCCTGCTTGACGGCGGCCACGATGATCTGGAAGCCAAGTTTGAATTGCTCCCATTTCTGAACGATCCAGTCCACAATGGACGTGATCAGGTCGCTGCACCACTTCCACACCGCGTCCCAGATACCCCGGAAAAAGTCCAGGTTCGAGATCACCAGCGCGATAATCGCGATGATCGCGACAATCGCGGCGATCACCAGTCCAATCGGGTTCGCGCTCATCGCCGCGTTGAGCAGCCACTGCACCACGGTGTACGCGGCGACCGCCGCTTTCCACAGGTTCACCGCCAGCGTCACGGCCTGGATCGCCAGGGCGATACCGCCAATGGCGATCGCCAGCGGGCCGATCCACGCCATGTTCGCGGCGAAGAACGCGGCGAGCCCTTGCAGGATCGGGCCAAGGATCTGGATCGCCGGGACCAGCACCGCGGCCACCTGGCCGGCCAGCGTGCCGAACGCGGCGGCCAGCGGCGGGATCACCGGGGCCACGGCGGTCAACGCCGCGGCCAGCACACCGCCGACGGCTTCGCCGATCATGCGCACGGCCTCGAAGAACGCCAGCAGCGCGGTCTGTCCCTCGAAGCTGTTGAGGAAGTTCGCGACAACCCCGACCAGGGTGCCGATCGTGCCGCCGAACCCCAGGCCCGCGGCGTCGGCCGCGGCGAACACCGAGCTGATGATCGAGCCGAGCTGGCCGAGGAACGCGAACAGCCCGGAGAACGCGTCGATCGCGCGCTGGATCCACGCGGCCAGCGACCCATCGGCGGCCGCGGCCTGAACGAACGCGTTGAACTGCTCGCCCGCCGCACCGAGCCCGGTCGTGAGCTGCGCGAGCATCGGCGCCGCCACCGCGCCGATAGTGATGAACGCCTGACCCACCGGCGCCAGGAAGGCACCGAGGTTCTGGATCACCTTCGAGAACTGCACGAAGATCGTGTTGAGCTGGCTCGCCGCGGTGGTGTTCTTCAGCATCGCGGTGAACTTGGTGGCAGCGCCACCGATCGCGGTCGCGATCGACTGCAACCCCGTCTTCAGTTGGGGCAGAACGGTTTTGAGGTTGTTCACCGCCGGGGTCAAGGACTTCTCGAAGCTGGCCGAGACCGCGGACTTCAGTCCGTCGAGCGTGGGTGTCAGCCCGGCGAACGCGGCCTTGATTCCGTCTCCGCCGAGCTTGATCGCGGCCATGACACCGACGAGCCCGAACAGCGCGGGCACCGCCAGCCCGGCCGCGCCAGACACCGCAGTGAGCGCGCTGACCACGGCGAGCACCAGGCCCACACCACCACCGAACGCACCCACCGCACTCGCGGCCTTCAGCATCGACGCCGCAGCCGCACCGACCTTCGCCGGAACCGCGGCAAACCCCTGCTTCATCTTCTCGGTGCGCTGCTCGACGGCCTTGACCTGAGCAGCCACCACCGCGGCCGCCTTGACGAACCCAGTGGCCGAACCGTCGAACCGGATCTTGATCGTGCGCTGCCCGCTGGCCATCTCAGCCGCCCTCGCTGAAGTCACGGACCACGTTGTCCGCGGCCCGGTTCCACGCCGCGGAGATCGCCGCCTGCTCCTCCTCGACCACCGGGAAAAACCAGTAGGCGGCGGTGCCGCGGTGGCGACGGTGGTATTGCAGACCAGAGCTACCGGCGTAGTGCGGACCCGCGTACCAGCCGGACCGGCTGCTCATCCCGAAGATCGAACCGAACAACAGCGCCCAAGCCGGCGCTCGGTTGCGGCCGAGCTTCTTGTTTCCGCCGGCCGAAATCACCGGCACCCGGTCCCGCTCGGCGCGCACCGTCGAAGCCACGTGCGCGGACTGCGGCGCGCTGTCGGCCATGCCGGAGGCCTTGACCTTCACCGCCAGGTTCTTCGACAGCTCCAGCGACGCGTCCCGCAGTTCCTTCGACGCGTCCTTGGGCAGTGCCGAGAGTGCGCGCAGGGTCTCGCGCGCACCCTCGATATGCAGGTTGACGGTCAGCGCGGTCTTGGCCATCGGTGTTCACCTGCTCCCGGTTCAGTCGGTCATCCGCTGTACTGCGGGCCACCGGCCCCAGGCGCCCGTTGGCCGCGGGCGGCGGTCTTGTTCTGCTCCTTGCGCTGTTCCTCCATCAGCTCCAGGGCTGTGGTGATCAGCGCGTCGTCTTCCTCGTCGAGCCAGTCGTGCACCGGCGTCTGCGTGGAGATCGCCAGCGCGACGAGGCGGCGGGTCAGAGACCCGCGAGGGTAGGGTCCGCCTCCACGTCCATCTCGAATTCCAGATCGAACAGGTCGGTGAATTCCTTCTCGTTGGCGAAGTCATGCATCAGGACGATGTTCTGCCGCTTCACCGCGCAGTAGGCGATGCCGTAGAAGTCGATCAGCGACATATTGTCCTGAATGGACTTGAAGGTCTTGCCCCGGTGAGTCCGTTCCCACAGCACGATGTCGCGCGTGGTGGCGGTCAGCTCGGTGACTTCGCCTTCGTCGTCCTTGAGCTTGAGCGTGATCACAGCGAGAAAACCCCTCTCGTGACGGATGCGACCGCCGAGTAGTTGACGAATGCCTTGCCCGCGTTGGGGTCCCCGATCGGCTGGCCGAACAGGGACGGGCTGAACGGACCGAACAGCTTCCGATCGGCGGCGGGCACGGACACCTCCAGGTCCTCGACCGGAAGGCCCTCGACGTTCTGTGTGGACACCACCGTGACGACGACCGGCGCACCGGAATCGTTGACGACTTCCAGGAAAACCCTGCCGGTGTCGATGATGTCGCCGTCGACGTTCGGCGCGGTCAGCACCGGAGTCAGTCCACTCCGGACAATCGGCTGAGTAACCGGGGACAAGCGCGCCATATCAGGCCACCCTCTCGTACAGCGGCAGACCGACGCACTGGAAAGTCACTTCGGTCATTTCGGTTTCGCGGGCTTCTCCACCGGCCGGGCCGGGCTTGACGACCAGCTCGCCGGTCCAGCGCACGTGCTCGTTGGGAACGTTGGGGTGGTGGTCGAGCACGAACGCAGCGGTCTCGCCGTTGTGCGCCCACAGGTAATCCGAGATCCCGCCGGAACGCCAGTCCGCGTAGAACGTGACTTCGAGCGTCGGCTCCGGATCGGTCTCCTCGACAGCTTCCCCGTCCGGGCACTGGGAGTACAGGCGGTCGCCGTCCTCGATGCCGGGGTCCAAGTTCCAGGTTTGCACCTGGCACTCGAACGAAGTTCCGCCGATGGTGAACTGAATCACCTTCAAGCGCTTCTGGTGGATGGCCACGTCAGGCCCCCATTTCTTGTGTCAGCGGGAAATCCGCGTCGAAGGTGTAGGCGGGCAGCTCGGTGTTGGCACCGACGTAGGTGCCCGGGTTCGCGCCCGCGATCGTGGCGTCGGTGGTCTCGATCGCCTGTGCCACAACGGGAACCAGCTCGTACAGCTCGGGCAGCGTCCGCTCGGCGAAGCCGACGACCAGGAAAACCGGGAAGGTCGCCGAGGTGGGCATGCCGCCGGTGTTGTAGGCATCCCATGCCAGCCGCGGTGCGCCGACCACCAGGCCGGGCGGGGCGATCGAATCGCCCAGCCCGTACACCCGGCAGCCGTCCACGGTGGACAGTGCGGCCGTGAGCTGCTCGTGCGCGGCCTGGATCGGGTTCATGCGAACACCGGCCCTCGGAAGCGGCCGATTCCCAGCAGGCGCTCGATGTCCGGGTCGAACGCCGGAATCCGGGCGCTGCCGAGTTCGCCCATCGCGACGAGGGCGTCCGGCGACCGGCGGCGGGTGAACCACCGGCCGGCCAGCCGGAGCGTGCCCAGTTCGAGATCCGCCGTCGGCTCGGGCAGCTCGGTCAGCGGATCGGCCGCGTAGTTGAACTCCGGCCGCACACGCTGGATGAACGCGATCGCCGCGGCCAGCTGCTGCGCCAGTACCGCGTCGTCGCGCGTGTCCGACTCGGGGATCTTCAAGTCGGCCTTGAGATCATCCAGCGTGGGCGGCCAAGTCATCGTCAGGCCGCCGTGACCGTCTGGACTGACACGGAGTTCGGGTTGCGCACCAGAACGCCGACGTAGCCCCAGATGCCCATGCGGACGAACGCGGGGCCACCGACCTGCTCGTAGGTGAAGTCGAGCAGGTCCGACTCGCCGAGGATGACCGCATGGCGGCGCAGCACCGCGTACTTCTCGGGGTACGCGGTCGGGACACCGGCGGTGCCCACGACGTCGCTGCCCTCGATGTCGCCCATCAGCACGTTGCCCACCGCGCCCGCCGCGTTCTGCGGGTTGTACCGGGACACGGGCATGAGCGGCCGGCTGTTGCCGTCCTTGAGCTTGCGGAACGCGCCGAACCGGCGGAAGTTCGCGATGACCAGGTCGGCCGGCCCGCGCTGGTCACCGGAGACCGCCATCTGCCCGTCGATCACGCCGTCGATCGCGGCGGCGTCCGTGGCGAACGCGGCCTCGGTGGCGAACGTGGTCCCCGCGGCCGTGCCGCCCGCGAGGATCGCCGCGCACACGATGTTTTCGACCTTGGTGTCCCAGGCGGCACGCAGGTCGCCCATGATCAGCATGTCGACGGCCGGGGTGGACGAGCCGAGCAGCTGGCGCGCGACATCCTGGTAGGCGGCTTCGGTGTGCGGCGTGAGCGTGTCGTGGTTGGTGGTGAAGCGATCGACGCCCCACGCCGGGGTGTTCGCGCCCTCGGCGGCCTGCGGGACGATGTTCTGGTCGGTGCCGCCGGTCTGCTTGGGCAGCACGAGCGGACGCGGGTCGTCACCGAGCGGAATGTGGCGGACCATGTTCGCCACGACGCGGACCTGCCGGGCGATCGACTCGTATTCCTCGGTCAGCCACTTCGGCGGGATGATGCCCGTTCCGCCCGAGGCCTGCGTGACCGCCCGCATGTGCTCCTCAAGGCGCTTGGTCGCCTCGGCGTCGCCGAGCACCTTGGAGCGGTAGTGGTCACCGAAGAAAGAGTTTTGGCCGCCGTCCTTGACAGACCGGTAGTGGCCCGGGTCGCGGTCGCGTGTGGTGGTGCGCGAGCGGGAACGGTGGTGCTCACCGGCGAGGTTCTCGCCCTCGGTGTCGCCCTCGGCCAGCCGCGCGGCCATCTCGCCGGCATTCCGGGCGCGGTTCTGCTGCTGCTCGTCGCCGGTCTCGCGCGTCAGGGTCTCCAGGCGGTCGGCCTGCTCGGACGCTGACCGGCTGTGCTGCTCGGCGTTGGCGAGCTGCTCGATCTGCGCGGTCAGGGCCTGGAGCTTCGCGACGTCGTCGGTGATGGAACGAAGTTCGTCGCTGGTGAGGTCTCGGTTCTCGTCGAGCGCCTTCTTCTGGACGCTGTCGATGGAGGTGCGCAGCTCGTCGTGCTGATTGCGCAACCGGACCAGATAAGGGTTCGGCATGACGCCGGTCCTCCCGGTTCGAGTGGATTGGGTTCATCCGCCCGATTGGCCGGGGTGCTCGCTTCGGTGAGGGGCGAGGGTGTCGGCGTCCGCGTCTGTTCGGAGTATAACCCCCATAACCGCTTAGCAGGTTATGTTGGTCAGGCTGCGTCGGCGTCAGTGCGAGCCTGGTCGAGTGAGCAGATCCGCGTCGACGGACAGCGTCGGCAGGTTCGCGATGATCTGCGCGGCAGCCGCGCGACGTTCCATAGTGGACGCACTACGCACCGCCAGAACCGAGGCGTCACCGCCGTAGGCGCCAGCCATCACGACGGCCACTTCGGTCAGCGTCGCCGTCGCACGCTCGATCACCCCACCGGGAAGCGTGCGGTTCTGTCCTTCCCGGAACCCGATGCTGAGTTCGGACAGCGCGCCGTCCTTGATCAGTTCGAGCGTCTCGTCACCCTTCTCCGTTTTGGACACGCGCCACTCGCCGTAGAGCCCGGCGGCGTCGTCACGGAGCAGCGTGGTCGGACCGATCAGCGTGCCGCCGTGCGGTCCGTGGTCCCTGAAGAACCCGATACGGTGCGCGGCGCGCAGTTGTGCATTGAACGCGCCACGGCCGAACTGCTCGGTCAGGCGCGAGTCGATGCGCTGTGGCTTGCCGTACGGCACGGCGATACCGACCACAGTCCGGCCGTCGCCGCCCTGCGCCGCCGAACGCACCTCCAGCTCGGGCATGAAGCACCGCGTCAGAATCTCAGTCACCGTCGGGCTCCTTCACGAATCGCCACCCGGCATCGAAATGCTCACGGCACACGCCCAGACCGGCGACGGCTTCGGGCTCGTCGCACCAGCCGACGATGCAGACCATCGGCCCCGCCGGGGCGGTGTCCTCGGGAGGAGCTGGATCGGCCTGCTCGGTGGGAGCGGTTTCCTCAGCGGCGGCAGTGTCGACCGTGGCCGTTCCCTCGGCAGCGGCCGCGGCGGTGTCCTCAGCAGTAGCCGGGGCGGCCTTCTCGGCCGGGGTCTTGCGGGTCCTGGGTGGCATTACTCGGCTCCTTGCGGTTGTTCCTGATCGGCTGGCACGTCGGCGGGCGCAGGCGATGGGGTCTGCGGCTCGGCCTTCTTGTCGTCGATGCCGGGGACCGGCCGGCGGTTCTCGATCTGGCGGACCTCGCTGCGGAGCAGGAACCCGGACCGGATGCCGATCTCGTAGGCCTGGTACCGGGTCAGGGTGTCCGCGCGCAGCACGGCGTCGAGGTCGGCCTGCACCCACGTGCTCGTCGGGAACTGGAGCGTCAGCGTCTGCTCGAATCGGCCCAGGTGACCGCTGAGGGAGAACTTGAGCAGGTCGATCGACTCGCTCTCGCTGGTGCTGTAGGTCATCGAGTCCCCTGTGGACGCACCGAGGAACCGCGGCGGCAACCCCAGGATGTTCGCTATCTCCAGCAACGAGAACTTCCGCGCCTCGACCAGCTGCATCTCCTCCGGCTTCCACGCCAGCGGGGTGAACTCGGTGGTCGCGTTGAGCACCGCGACCGTCCGGTCACGCATGTTCCGCAACCACGACTGCTTGACCGCGATCAGGTCGCCTTCGGTGGCGTCCGGGTTGGTCGAGCGCAGCACCGCCGTGGGCACACCGTTCTGCGAGATGCTGCGGGCCTGGCGCCCCAGCTCGGCCGCCAGATCGAGGGTGCCAGAGCCGTTGAAATGCTTCTCCAGCACGCCGACACCGCGCAGCCGTCCCGGCTCGCACGGGCCCTTCACGTGGATTACCTCGTCGGCGGAGAAGCCCGGCAGGCCGCCGATTTGGTACTCGATCGCGCCTTTCGGCAGCTCCGAGTAGGTCTCGCCGTTCACCCGCCGCACGCCCACCCAGCTCGACGGGACCGGCACCACCGCGGTCGGGGTGCCCTGACGGTCCCACTCGACGATCACACCGACCGCGTTGCCGTTCTGCACGAGATCGGCCGTCCAGTTCGACACCGTGTTGATCCGCGTTTCCTCCGGGTTCGGCTGCTCCAGCAGGAGCGGCCGCGGCCGGATCTTCTCCGCGAAATCCTCATCGGTCTCGGTGTAGGCATCCCATGGCAGATTGCCCAGCAGGTCCGCGATCAGCATCACCCCGCGGTCGAAGCCGGGGATACCGAGCGCCTGCACGTAGGCGCTGCTGCCCCACGGGCGTTCACCGGCGCCGAGCACGGCCGATGGGCCGATACGCAAGCCATCCGAGACGATCATGCGCGACTGCTGGGGCGCCGGTGGCGTGGCCCGGAACAGCTTGCCCAGCCCCATCAGCGCCCCCGCCACTCGGCGGCGATGGCGACCGCGGCGACCGTGAGCCCGCCGATGAGCAGCACCCAGGCCAGCCCCGCGAGCAGGTACAGCCCGGCCGCCGCGGCGCCGCCGCCGCCGACCTGGAGCGCGGTCGGCGCGGCGGCGCGCGCACGCGCGAGCGCCCGCGTCACAGTGGCGTTCGCGCCGGTGAGGTCCATCATGTGTGCGATTCTCGCACACACGTTCGCTATCCGAACATGATCAGACGACCATCGGGCGCGGCGGCGGCTTCTCCTCCGGCGGCATCGTCCGCGCCATGTGCGTTGCACCGGCCGCCCCGTACACGCTGTCGACGTGACCGGCACCGCGCCGGGTGAACACCCAGCCCTCGCCACGCTGGAGCTTCTCCGCTCCGCCCACCTGGGCGTCCAGCAGCGGGTCACCGGAGTTCAGCACGTCCCCGTCCTTGACCAGGCTGGCGAACCCCATGCACACCGCGGGCAGGTCCTTGCGGATCTCCTCAACCTCGACCCCAGGCGGCGGCCACTGCTCCCCGTCGCGCTGCGCACCCACAGCCATCTCCGCCGCGACCGCCGCGGCCGGGCCCGACGGGAACCAGCCGAACCGACGCGGCTTGATCTGCCGCACCCATGGCCGCAGCTCGGCGCGCAACTGCTGCATGGCCAGCGGCCCGGACCACGCCTTGACCGGCTCGACCCGTACGCGGCGCCCGTCGGGCAGCACCGCGGCGGTCACGAGCGTGGCGTGCTGTTCGTCGATCGACACGTCGAGGACGAGCGCCAGGCGGTCGCGCAGGCCGTCCATGCTCGCCGGGTCCTTGCCCTTCTCCCAGCCCTCGCGGCTCAGCGCGGGGTTCAGGTTCGGCACGTCCATGCACAGGATCTCGGTCAGGAACTTCGCCAGCGCTTCCCCACCCTCGCGCTTGACGCGCCGGGCGTCGGCCAGCAGCGACCCCAGCCCGACCCGCCGCCCGAGGTTCGGGTTCGCCATCGCCAGCGCGTGCGGGTCGTCCGGCTCCGAGCCCTGCGGGGCGCTCCACTCGAACCACCCCATCTCCGGGTCCGAGTCGGGGCGCAGCGTCTCGCGGCCGGTGACCTCGTCGACTTCGATCGCTTCCCGGCGTAGCGCGTTGAGCACGATGGCGCGCGCGTCGCCCTTGTTCGAGATCCCGAAAGCCTGCGCGTCCGCGACCGCGTTCATGGCGTTGTAGCTGGCGTTCCACGGGTCCCACGAGTCGTGCTCGCGCAGCTCGTCGAGGATGAGCCGGTTCACGGTCAGCGACCGGCCGCCCTTGCGGTTCGAGGCGGCGATCTTGTACCGGCACCGGCGGCGCTTCCCGTCCGCATAGGACAGCACCGTCAGGGTCTGCTCGCCGTTCGCCCGTCGGACACCGCCCTTCGGCACGTCCTCGTCGAGTACCTCGATGGACTCGACCAGTTCGACGGCCTTCTCCCAGGACTCGCGGGCGTAGTCGAGGTTGGTCGAGGTGCCCAGCACAAGGCCGACCTGAAGCACGAACAGCCAGTACAGCGACAGCACGACGAGTACGTGCGTCTTGCCGTTCTGCCGGGCGACGATCACCAGCACCTTGCGGAACCGTGGGCGCCCGTCGGGCAGGAGCTCGCCGGCGTGGATGACCAGCCACCGCTCCCATGGATCGAGCGGCTGTTCGAGGATCTCGCGCGCGAAGTCGTCGGCGCCGAACCCGTACGAGGTCTCTGGGGTCAGCGCGCACCCGCACCCGCACGGGCCGGGCGCGCCGACGACGAGCGGCGGCGTGTAGAGCCGCGGCTCGGTCCGCCCGAGGATCCGCTCAGTCGGTCCCGGTTCGTACGGCGTGCTCGGCTCGGAGAGCGTGGAGCTTGGCCCGCTTGGGGTTCCCACCGTCACCGTCACCTGGCGTACCTCCCTTCGGCACGATCGCCTTGCGCGCGGCCGGGGTCGCGCCGAGGTCGCCGAGCACCGCCAGCAGCTTCCCGCCGAGCTCGGCGATCGTCCGCCCGCTGGTCTCGTCGTCGATCGCCCGCGCGAGCCTGCGCGCCAGCTCGCACGCCGCGGCGTCTTCGTCTTCGAGATCGAGCGTGTCCAGCGTCCGCTCGACCGCGCCCAGCAGGCCGTCGACGGGCTGATCATCGGTCATCGCGGGCCTCCGTGGGAGCGCGGGGAGAGAGAGGACACAAGGGACGTGGATGTCCGGGCGGGGTCGGAGCTCAAAAAACCGCAGGTCAGGGGCTTGTCCACTGTGGACGTGCGTTTGTGCAGGTCAGCGCGTTGCATGAGGCATTGCATGATGATCATCGTGCACGCCTACGTGCCAGGGTGGTAGCCCTGCCCAGTACCCACCCATGCAGCAGCGCCCTGTGCAGCCCCCACCACATGGCCAGCCTTCGGTGCCACGGTGTGAGGTGGTGCCCGCACTCGACGCACCGCATCCACCTGGTGGTGGTCCACATGTGCTGATGTGCTGGTGCCCTGCTCATCGTGGACACCTGCACTGGCAGCGGCAGGTACACGCCGGTGGAGGCGGGGGTGGTGGTGCTGGCTGGCGCGGGGTCTGCCCCTGCATGCGCTGGTGGGTCATGCGTCCACCACGATGTCGTCGGGGTGCACGGTCTCCCGGGTGGGTTCCGGGGCCTTGCCCACAGACCGGCAGTAGAGCGCGTGCAGCTGCCCCGTGGGAGCCGGGTACTCGACCACCGGGCAGCGGATCATCTCGAATCCGACGACCTTCGCGCGTCGGAGCACGCCGTCGCCCTGGTCCACGTCGACCAGCTCGCCGATCTCGGGGGTGTGCTCGGTCATGGGCGCCACACTTCGTTCCCGTCCGAGTCGGTGATGTTGATCGTCCGGTAGTCCTTGTGCTCGCGGCTGAAGTCACCAGCTCCCAGGATCAGTGCTTCGAACGAGTTCGAGATGACGCGCTCGGGCTGGCCGTTCAGCTCGTAGTGCAGTTCGTACGGCGGCTGGTCGGCCATCGTCACCACTCCGTCATGGGTCGGGGTTCGGGGTCAGGCTGATTGTTGGGGTCACCAACGTCCATATTGCACTTCCGGTGCGCCGCCTGGAGCCACGCCGGATCGTCGCCGTACTTCTTGCCGCGGATGTGGTGCACCGACGCGGACATCGGGTGCGGGTGCTCCAGCAGCGGGTCGATGGCGAAGCCGCACAGCCCGCAGATCCAGCGGTCCCGGTTGAGGACGAACAGGCGGGTCCGGCGCCACGCCCGCGTGGAGCCTCCGGCCCAGGCCTCGCTCATCGGTCGGTTCGCGCCGGGCGTCCGCGTCGTCCCTCGACCCACCGGCGCAGCCTGGTTACCTGTGCCTCGGTGTGGTGGCTGCATTTCGCGGCGCATGGCCAGCTCTGGCCGCAGACGGCGCACTCGATGACCACCGGGTGGTAGTGCAGGCAGCACAGTTCCGGCTCGGAGCAGTAGATGTAGCGGGGCCGGTGCGGCTGGTCTCCCTTGATGATGGGGCGCGCTCGCCACTGCGCCTCCACCGCAGCCTCCAGTTCGGCACGGCGTGCTCGCAGGTCGGCCCACCACTCGCCGAGGGTCGGTTCCGTCACGACCACCACTCTTCCCCGTCCTCGTCGTCGTCGAGGACGGTTCCACAGTGGATGCACAGGCCGGAGTTGTCCGGGTCGGCGTGGCCGTCGGCCGCGCACACCCAGTTGCGCAGGCCTGGGGGCGGTTCGCCGCGCGAGACGCCGCGCGGCGGCAGGGCCGGGTTCTGGCCGTGCTCCAGGATGATGTCCCAACGTTCGGCGCGGGTCAGCTCGTACCACTCCTTCCCGGCCACCGAGCGTTCGTTGTGGACTCGCCGGGTGACCCGTCTGCCCGCGGCGAAGCCGCGCCAGTAGGCGGGTGAGGTCTCGCTGCCGGGGCTGCTGGTGGCGTTCTGGTAGACGGACTCCCAGCCCGCCGCGACGCCCCGCGCCCACTGGGCGGCGTGGTCGTCCTCGATCAGGATCTCGATCACGGGCGCCACTCCTCGCGGTAGTCCGGGTGGCCGGCATACGGCAGGGCGAGCAGGCGGACGGTCGGGCAAGGCGCCTCGACGTCGCCGTCCGGCGAGTACTCCGACTCGCTGCACACCTTGCAGACCTCGACCTCGCACGCCTCCTGATCCGGCCACCAGATCGAGATGCGCGACGCGTGCAGCTCAATGATCCGCTGCTTCGCCTCCAGCTCGTCGAGTGCCCGTTTCGGGTCCCACCGGATGATGTGCTCACCCTCGGCCAGCCAGGTCTCGGCGCGGGGAATCAGCTGGCGCGAGGAAGTGCCGTTCTCGGACGAGATCGTCCGCGTGCCGCCCTGCCACCGCCAGCGCGGTAGCGGGGCGCCGCCCTTCGCGCGGGCCAGGGCGTTGACGCCCAGGGGCTTGCGAGCCGCTTCCGCGTCGTCGGCGACGCGGGCTCGCAGGAACTCGATCAAGTCGTTCACGCGCTCGTTGTCTCCTTGGGGTGGTCAGAACGGGGGCTCGTCGTGGAGCCGCGGCGGGCTGGCGGGTTCGGTCGGGATGGCCCACGGGTCGAAGGTCACCGGCGGCTGATCGCGGCGGATGCCGAGCAGTGCCCGGCCGTACCGGTCCTGCCATTTCGCGCGCCAGGCCTGGAACCGGGTGGGGTGGCATTCGCGGCAGCCGCCGTCGTTGCAGGCGTGGCAGTAGGGCTCTTCCTGGCACCTGCCGGTTGGTTCGTCGTCGTAGTCGTCGATGTCGGTCACGGCTGGTCCTTCGGGGTCGGCGCGTTCTTCGCACGGCGGGCGGCTTCGAGGGCCGGGTACACGTTGCGGCGGTCGATGTTGGCCGCGGCGCCGAGCTGCTCGCCGGTGGCGCCCGCTTCCTTCGCGACGAGTAGCGCCTGGTCGCGCTCGGCGCGCAGCCGCTCCACCTCGGCCTCGGCGTCGGCGAGGCGGCCGGCCACTTCGCGGACGGCGTCGAGTTCGGGCGGCGGCGGGGTTGGCTTGCGCGGCATGGGGTCGTATCCTCTCCGGTGGAGTTTCCTTCCGACCCCGGCTGGCGAAGCAGCGCCGCCGGGGTCTTTTCGTGGGTAGAGGCCGGGGGCGGCGCCTGGCTGGCACCGCCCCCGGTTTCAGTTATCCGATGATCGAGCCCAGCGTCCGGGCGTCAAGCCGTCCGCGAACGAAACGGACCTGGCATCCGAACTTGAACCGGGTGTCAGCGGCGTTGGTGATGCCCCGCCAGTTGTAGCGGTCCGCCACCTTGGTCACGCGGGCACGGATGCCCTGCGCGACGTAGTGCTCGAACTCGCGCTGGTCCTGGATGTGGGCCTGGACGGTGATCGTGTTGCCGTTCACCGCCACCACCAGGATCACCGTGGACGGGAGCAGACCTTCCTCCTGGTCGAGCTTGAGGTCTTCCAGGATGCGACCGGCGATCCGGTACAGGCCCTCCCCTGCGCTCTCGTGGTAGCGCACGCCGTAGAAACGGCCGTCCGGGTAGTCCTCCGTCATCGGAGTTTCCTTCCTCTATGGAGTTAGCCCCGTGTGGAACCGGGTGAAGCAGCACCCGGGCTCCGGGGCTTGTCCCTGCGGGACCCCTTAATTATGTGATGCCGCATCACACTTTGCAAGGGGGTTTCTGTGCTGTGCACATCACACTATGGTCACGCGGGCGAACCACCCAGCTCGCGGGCCTTCTCGGCCGCCAGCTCGGCCGCGCGCTCCGCGGTCGCGGCGAAGGCCTCCAGGTGCTGCCGGTTCTCGCCGTGCACCGCGCGGTTCAGCTCCGCAGCTTCCTCGTCGACGTGCACGCGTTCGGCCGGCATGTCGGCGGTGTCGATCACGATCCGGGACGCGCCCGCGAGCTTCTGCGGCTCGTCGAGGTCGAACCCTGCTCCCGGGGTGACCGTCGCCCGGCACCGCCACACGTGCGCCACGAACGCGGTGCCAGGCTTGACCTCCGTGACCGGCGCGAGCGCGTGCCCGGGTCCCAGTGCCTCGGCGAGCTTGGCCGCTTCGCCGGGATCGGACCAGGCGCCGACCAGTTCGGGCGCGGTGCCGCCGGTGCGCACGATCACCCAGAGTTCGTCCGTCATCAGCTCATCCTCCGTCGGCAGCCGGGTCGTCGCTCATCGTGCCCCAGGCGGAGCGTGATGTAGACCAGGTACGGCGGGGTGGTGATCCACCAGGACCGGACGGTCCACCAGGCCCAGCGCAGGCGGGTCACGATCTCGCCAGACGGGCGGGCGGGGTCCAGCCGAGCTTGAGCAGCGCGGCGTGGGTGGCGTCGTCGACGCCGATGTCGGCCAGGTCGCTGTCGAGGTAGATGACGCCGGGGATCATCCGGAGTGTGACCTCGGGGGGCCCGGTCGGGTGGAGGCTGACGTCCGCGTCCACCACGGTGTTGGCGATGTTGAGGTCGTCGACGAACAGCGCGGTGCGGTCGTTCTCCCGGTGGATGCGGACCGAGCGGCGGACGCTGGAGGGCGGCCGGGTGTCGGGCAGGGGCGGCATGGTCGGGTCGGGCACTTCGGGACTCCTTGGTTGTGGGGACTTCTCGTCTTGCGACGCGAGTTCAGGCCCGTAGACCGCGGCGGCCTGGTCGACGCCAGCGCATGACGCGCCGCGGTAGTGGCTGCGGTAGATCGTCCTGTGCTGACCTATCACCCCGCCGAGACGGAGGTGACGGAGTTCGCCGCACACGGGGCAGATCCCTCGCGGGACCGGCCCCGTGCGGCGGCCGCGGGTGGTCACGGCTCCCTGCCTTCCGGTGGGGTGTAGCACTGGCAGTGCGGGCGGATGCGGCGCTTCGGGCAGGTGTCCTCGTGGCGGGCGGCCTCGGCGTCGACGTCGTGCTCTGTCGGGACGGTCAGGTGGTAGGTGCCTGCGGGCAGGGTGGTCGGGTCGGTACCGGGTTCGGGCGGGTCGATGTCGAATCGAGCGCAGGGGCAGCCATCGCCGTCCCAGTACGGGCACAGCTCGGCGTTGCAGCGGGCGGTCACAGCTCGAACTCCGGCAGCAGCCCGGCGTCACGCAGGATGTGCGCGGCCACCTGGTGCTCGTCGGGCAGCGGCTCCAGGCCGTCGACCCATTCGTCCGAGGGCTTGACGTAGCCGAGTCGGCCGGCGAGGTGCAGGGCCAGGACCTCGACGCCCGGCCCCGTGACCTCGACGACGGTGTACCCGGCCTGCTCCACAGCCTGCTTGATCGCGTCGGTGTGGCTCATCGGTCACGCCCCCTCGGAGACCACAGGACCGGGAACGTCCGGGTCAGGCTCGACGCCCTGGCAGATCGCGCACCACAGCGGGCGCTTGTCGTGGCGGCACCGGTCGTGGACGCGGTTCGCCAGCTCCCCGATCACGCCGGCCAGATGGCCGCGCAGGGCTTCGCGGTCGGCGGTCGCCTCCTCCAGCTCGCGCCGCAGGCTGGCGACGTGATCCTGGAAGGCGGCGCGCGCGCAGGCCAGCTCCTCGGGCACCCGCGCCAACGCCACCAGGTCCCGGGCATACAGCGGCTGCTCGGTGGTGGGCACGGCGAACAGTCCGGAGATCCGTTCGACCGGGATGCGTCCGTCGCCCCACCACTCGACCACGGAGACCACT
This sequence comes from Amycolatopsis sp. YIM 10, assembly GCF_009429145.1. Taxonomy (GTDB): domain Bacteria; phylum Actinomycetota; class Actinomycetes; order Mycobacteriales; family Pseudonocardiaceae; genus Amycolatopsis. The sequence goes on from NZ_CP045481.1 coordinate 27,678, forward strand.
CGCTCAGCAGCGCGAGCCGGGTCTGGCAGCTCGCCGGGTATCTCGTCCTCGTCGATGCCGTCGGGCTGGCCGGGCAGTTCGTCGGTCACAGGGGAGTCCTTTCGGGACGGTCAGCCGAAGAGGCGGCGCAGCAGCTTGGCGAGCCAGCCGCGTTCGGTCGGGTCGGTGGTGTGCTCGGCGCTGGCGTCGACGGCGGGCTGTGCGAGCACCAGCTGGTGCTCGACGGTCAGCGGGCGCACGGTGCTCGGGGTCACCGGCGCGGGCTCCAGGCGCTCGCCGCCGAGGTCGGCGCGGCGGCACTCGTCGGAGCAGTGGTGGCGGTTGAGCCAGGTGAAGACGATCTCGGTGCAGCCGCGGCGGGCGCAGGTGGCGGGCATGGGCTCGGGTCCTGTTCGAGTCGGAGGGGGTGCGGCGGGCAGTCGACGCGTTTGCCGCGGCTGGGCTTGGTGCAGCTCTGGCCGATCGCGGCGCCGCAGTGCGGGCACTTGCGCAGCAGCGGGTTGGTCTCGATCCGGCCGCGCTCGACGCCGGTGCGCGTCCAGCGCCACAGGCCGTGCGGACCGTGGACGGCTCGGCGGGTCACGGGGGCTCACCGGCGGGCTGGAGCCGCCGGGCCGGGGTGTGGTCGCAGCGTTCGCCGATGACGCCGTGCCGCTTGCCGTCGGGGTGCCAGCGCCAGCCGTCGCCGTCGCACCAGGTGCAGGCGCGGATGGCCAGCGCGGTGGTGCGGGCGTGGTCGCGCTGCCACTGCTCGGCGGCTTGGCGGGCTTCGGCGCAGGCCCGGCAGGGCGGCGGGTCGTCGTGGTTGGCGTGCCGGGCGCAGCGGGTTGGGGGCGGGGTGGTTGCGCGCGCGTTGGCTTCAGGGAGCTTCCCCCCCAAGGTGACCCCCTTCTTTTTCTCTGTCTCTGTCTCTGTCTCTGTCTCTGGCGACGTTTCGCGACCGGTTTGCGATCGCGGGTGCGAGTCGCCTCCGCGATCGCTGTCCGATCGCACCTGCGATCGGTTGCGCGAGGGCGGTGGACTGTCCACACAGAACTCACAGGTCTCGTCGTGGGTGCCGGTGTCGCGGTGCCACCGGTTGTGGTTACCCAGCTGACCGGCGCGGCGCTTGGCGTCGATCTTCTCGGCGATCAGCGCGGCCGAACGCTGGTGTTCGAGGTAGTCGTGCATGACGATGTGGTCGGCGTAGACCTCGGCCAGGCGCGCGTCGACGAGTTCGGCGCGCGCCTTGGAGGTGCCGCGTTTCAACCAGACCTTCAGCGGCACACGCCCGTCGGTCGTGTGCCGCGAGCACCAGGCCCACGTGGTGACGAGCAGGCGGAAAGCCTTGTCACTCAGGGGATCGATCTTCGGGTGGTCCTCGATCCCGTCGTGGACGCGGATGTAGGTGCGAGTGTCCGCCATGCGGCAGGGTGCTCCCCTCGTGCTCGGGCGCGCCGCGCTCCGGGGTTCTCCCGATGCACGGCCGGTTGTGTAGTGGGTGTGCGGGTGGAATCCGGGGCGCCCCGCAGCGCGCGGGCGAACGGGGCGCCCCGGTGGTCAGGTGGAGCCGGTCAGTTGTGCGGGCGGACCGGTTGCGGCGGGGTGCCGAGGTGCACGGGCATGTCGCCGCCGCGCGGGGTGTCCTTCAGCCCGTCGCGGATCACGGTGCACAGCTCGGCGAACGCATCCCGCTTGACCAGATCGGGCCGGTGCAACTTGAACCCGATCGACAGCTGGCCGTCGTCGAGGCTCCAGCGCAGCCGGGCAGCGACCTGGACGGGTGGCATGCCGAGGAACGGCGCGATGGCCACCACGAACTCGCGCGGGACGTCGATCTGCCCGGCCTTCGGGGTCTTCGCCTTGGTCTCCTCGCTGTAGGACAGCTGCACGTCGCCGGTGTCGAGGTTGATCGCCGAGGAGTACTCGGCCTTCTTGTGCGCCTTGAACTCCAGCGCGACCTCCAGCAGCGAGGCGCCGTCGGGCTGGATGAACACGGTGGCGTAGTCCTGGAGGAACTCGGCGAACTGCACCTGTGTCAGGTACTTGCCGTCGTGGCGGGCGAAGGCCAGCCAGTCCGGGTCGTCCTGGAGCTGGAGCACCGCGGTGTGGTCGCGCCACCCGGCGTTCTCGTTGTCGGCGTGGTCGTTGAGCACCGCGGTGAACCGGGCGTCCTTCTCCGTGCCCCACACGGTGGTGTAGCCGTCGCCGAGGCGGCGCACGTAGTCGACGAAGGACGACGGGTCGTGGAGCGTGGCATTGCCGCGCGGCCGGACCGGGTCCGGCAGCCACCCTTCGAAGTTGGTGGCGTGCAACTGCTCGTCGCTGCGCAGCACCCGAACCACGACGTTCGAGGTGGTGTCGAGGGGGTACGGCTCCGGCGGGGTGGCGGCCTCGACACGGCGGGCGAGGCTCTCGACGAGGGCGTGGCTGCCCTCGTCGACGAGTTCGGTGCTGGTCACTTCGTGATCTCCTTGCTGCCCGTCACGATCTGCTCGAACAGGGTGGGCTGAGTGGGGTTGTCGCGGTGGAGCGCGCCGGTCTCGTCGGCGAAGTAGATCGAGGCCTTGCGGTCGAACGCGGGGAGCTTGCGCTTGATCTCGTCGGCAATGATCACCGCGCCGTCCACGTTGGCCTGTGGCTTGACCGTGAGCGTGAGCTGGAGCGTCCCGGCCTTGCGGGTCTTGAGCACCTCGGCGACCAGCTCCTTGAGCTTCGCGCCGAGCTCGCGGTTCGGTCGGCCCTTGTTCAGCTCGTAGAGGAACAGGGCAAACGGGGTGTCTTCCTCCGCCTGCGTGTCCTGTGTGGACTCGATGGTCACGCGGTTTTCCTTTCACTGTGCGGTGTTGCGCCCGGAGCGGGCAGGGTGATCTCGGGCAGGGGCACGCTGTCGATGTCGCGGCGCCAGGCGAGCAGCGCGGCGAACAGCTGGAGTTCGGTCGTCATCGGAATCGCTTCCTGGTCAGGGCCGCCTCGGCGGCGGCGCGGGCATCGGTCATCTCGGTGAAGTCGGGTGTGGTGCCCTGGCGGCGCGTGGCGGTCGCGGTGCGGGCGAGGCTGCGCAGCGCCTCGTGCCAGATGTGCCGCCGACGCCGCCACGCCTCGCGGGTGCTCACTGCCCGCGCCGGTGCGGGCGCTGCGGCCACCGCTCGCGCACCTGGTCGCGGCCCGGACCGGCGCCGAGCGCCGCCTTGGCGCGGGAGGCCAGGAACGTGGCGTCCTCCTGCGCGTGGGCGTGCTCGTCCTCGCTCGGCGCCTCGGCGAGCAGGTAGCGCAGCAGCCGGTTGGTCGCGTTCGCCTCGCTGATGTTCATGCGGGCCACCCCTCCAGCTCGGCGCGGATCCGGTCGCGCAGCGCGGTGTCCCACGGCCCGGTCTCCGGCGGTTCCTCCGGGCCGACCAGCTCGGCCGCGGCGAGTTCGGCCCACGGGTGCGGCTTGCCGCACGAGCACGGCCCGGGAGCCTGCGCGGGGTCGGGCCACGGGTAGCTGTGCATGTGCTGGCGCTCGGCCACCAGGCGCTCGGCGTCGAGGAGGTCAGCCAGCTCGGCCGCGCCGGTGTTCGCGGCGTGCAGCTGGCCGCGCAGCATCTCCACCTCGGTCGTCAGCCGCGTGATCGTCGCCGCCTGCTCCTCGCTCCTCGCGGCCTCGTGCCGGGTGCGCTCCTGGCGGTACACCTCGGCACGAGCCTCGACATCGGCCAGCGCGGCCGTGTGCTCGGCAACCAGCGCGGCCTCGCGGCGGGTCGCCTCCTCGAGGAGACCGGCCAGCCGCGCCGCTTCGGCGGCCTCGGCGTCGCGCTGCTGGCTGAACTTGTCGGCGCGGGCTTCGAGCTCTTCGAGCGCGGGCAACTCGGCGGTCAACCGCTGGATCTCGGCGGTGGCGTCCTCCAGCTGGCGGTCGGCGTCGGCCAGGCGCTGCCGCAGCTGTTCCAGCTCGGCCAGGTCGGCCGCCGATGCCGGCGGGCGCCCGGCCAGCAGTGGCTCGACCGCGCGGGCGAAGGTGGCGATGTGGTCGGGCGGGAGCGGCTCGTCGCCGCAACGGTCGGCCAGGCGCGCATCCGCGCGGCGCAGCACGTCCTCGATCTCCGGCACGCGGGTGACGGTGGCGGTCATCGGGCACGCATCTCGGTCAGCGGCCCGTCCACGCACAACGGGGTCGGCGGCCAGCTGTTGCCGATGCGAGGCACGACGTCCTCGACGGTGCCCGCCCAGTACCAGCCGCCGCCGTCGCACCGCTTGAGGTAGCCGTCACCGGTGCGGGTCGGGGCGTGCAGCGCGGTCACCGACGGCTCGGGCTCCGGCCCGTCCGGCGCGAACACCCGGGGCGCCGGGCGCTGGGCGTCGAACCATGCCTTCGCCTCCAGCATCGCCTCGGCGTGCGCGGCGTCGTCGCGGCGGTAGCTGCTGGTAATCGCGGCCCGCAGCGGGACGGGCAGGCGACGCCACCCGGCCGCGCAGCAGTACCGGGTGAACGCGATCCGCGCGCCGCACCCGCACGGGCAGGCGTGGGTTGGATGCGCGCGGCGGGGCATCACGCACTCCCGAACAGGTAGGCCGCCAGGTCGACCAGCGCGGGCACGAGCAGCGACAGCGCGCAGAACAGGGCGACTAGCAGCAGCCCGGCGACCACGATGCACGGGGCCATCGGAGTGGGTTTGGTGCTCACGACAGAGCCTCCTCAATGGACTTGGCGCGGGCGGTGCCGGGCGGAACGAACTCGACGTCACCGTCGTCGCGCAGCAGCACCAGCCCGCGAGCCAGAAGGACTGGGATCTCGGAGGGCAAGCGGATGCCCTCGCGGACGAGCCAGCCCATGGTTTCGATGAACGCACGCTGCCCGCGGGTGTTGGTGACGAACTCGTGGCACGGCGAGCAGAGGTGCAGCAGGTTGGCGGGCAGGTTGATCCACCGCCGGACGGTGCCGCCCATCTTGCGGCCGCACCGGTGGTGGACCTCCGTGGCGGCAGCGCGCCCGCACTTCTCGCAGATGCCCGCGGACCGGGTCCAGATCGTGGCGCGCACGTCCTCGGACACCTGCTGCGCGGTCACGGCTGGCTCTCTTGCAGGTGCTTCTTGTACTCGGCCAGCACGGCCACCCCGGCGCGCAGGATGTTCCCGCCCTGCGACCAGGTGGTGAAGTCCTCGGCCACCGCCGCGGTGTCCCAGCCACAGGTCTTGCCGAGTCCCGCGATCTCGGCGCGCAGCACGGTGCGCTGGTCCTCCTCGCGCAGCTTCGGCTTCTCGGCCCGGCTGACTGGAGTGGCCTCGACCGGCGCGGCGGGCTCCTTCTTCCACAGGTCCAGCGCCGCCCCGAACCGCATCGCCGCGTTCTTGATCGCGTCGCCGATGGTGGCCTTCATGCTGTCGCCGCCGTGGTGGCCGCCGCCGCCCTCGTGCCCGTACCCGTAGCGGGTCATCCCGCCGACGGTCAGCCGGATCCACAGGCCGCCCTTGTCGTCGAGCGCGGGCAGGCCGTGCGGGCTAAACGCGACCGGCTCCCAGGACCACAACGGGTCGACGTTGAGCAGGCGTTCGGTGATGTGGGCGTGGCCGACGTAGTCGAGGTGGATGTGCGCGGTGGACACGAATGCCTTGCAGGTGCTGCACTTCTTGCGCTCGTGGGCGTCGCAGTCCTTCTTCGGGTCCGAGCACGCCCGGCAGGTGACCTTCGGGAGCTTCCCGATCTCCTTGCCGGTGAACGGTTCCCGCAGCGCGGTCAGGATCTCCTTGTTCATGCCGCACCGCCCGGCAGCTCGCGCGGCGCGAGCGTTTCGAGCGACAGCTCGCCGGTGCGGAACAGCTCGATCACCTCGGCCAGCGCGCCGGGGGCGGCCAGCGCGGACACGTGCGACGCCTTCTCGATCACCGCCACACCAGGGATGTCGGTCTCCGCGCCAGGGCCGACCGGCGCGCCGACCGCCGCCGAGCGGGTCCTGAGTTCGCGCAGGAACTCCTTGTCCACCGAAGTCGTCTCGCGCAGCAGGTGCGGAGCGTGGGTGAACAGCACGTCCACCACCTCGCGGACGCTGCCGCCGATCTCGTGCGTGGTCTTCAGCGCCTCCGGGTAGGCCTCGGCCACCCACGCCTGGAACGCGGGCTCGTCGACGACTTCGACGGTCGGAGCGGGGTCCTGCTTGGACACCGTGGCCAGCTTCATGTTGTTGCGCGGGGAACGAGCGACGAGGCGGTCGCCCCGGCCCAGCTGCTTGTCGGCGTCGACGCGGATCTGGTCGTAGCAGGCGTTGAAGAAGTCCCGGAGGATCTTCGCCAGCCCGACCTGGAAAGCGATGTTCATCGGTTGCGCGGTCCTTCTCGGTCAGTGCTCGTCGACGGCGGGCAGGTGGCGGGCGAAGACGCCCTGCACGTAGTGGGGCTCCAGCGTTTCCGCGGCGTGGCAGGCGTCGAGCAGCTCGCTCCCGATCGCGAACAGCTCCGGAGCCGCGGCCGACCTGCGGGTGACGTGCGGCGCCGGGCTCTCGCCGTAGGCGGCCAGCAGCTGGTGCATCTCGCCCGGCGAGGCCTCGGCCCCGATGCCGGCGAGCTGATCGAGCAGCGGGCCGACCACCGCGTACGCGGCGCGGGCCTGCCAGCTCTCGCGGGTCTCGGGGTGGCCGTCGTCGGCGTGCTGTCGCTCGCCGAAGGAACCGGGGTAGGCGATCGCGGCCCGCAGGGCGTCGATGATGTCCTGGGCGGGCGGGTGGTCGCTGGTGAAGTGGACGCTGGTCACGGGGTTGCTCCTCGATGGCAGGTAGTGGGGTGGGAAGCCTCGGCCGGGAGGAGGGGTGTCCCGGCCGAGGCGGGTCATCAGGTGCGCCGACGCCAAGCGGCGTCGTCCTCGCGCCGGATGCCGAGGATGTCCAGCACGGAGCAGCGCAGGCACTGCGCCAGGGCGGCCAGCTCGTCCGCCCGCACGAACCGGCCACCGCTCTCGATCTTGTGGACGGTCGACTGGTGGTAGCGGGTGTGCCCGCGCGCCTGCATCGCCTCCGCCAGCTGCACCTGGCTGAGGTTCGCGGCGGCGCGCAGCTTGGTGATCCGGTGACCGATGCTCATGCCGTGGACCGCCGGAGGTAGCCGATCGGGGGCAGGGGGCGGGTGTGCCCGCACGACCACCGCACGGCCAGGAGGTAGACGTCCATCCACGACTGCACGCCGCAGCGCGGGCAGGGGAACGTCGCGTCCGCGCGGTTCAGCTTCCGGCCGAGCATCTGCTTGGTGCTGTCGTCCGGAACCCACTCGATCGCGATACCCGGGGGCAAGGCCGCCTTGGGCCAGGTGGACGCCGTGCTCACTCGGTCGCCGCCGCACTGTCCGAAGAGGACGGCAGCGCCGCCGGGGTGGTGGCCTGCGCGAGCAGCGGCGTGCACCGCCACTCCACGATCTCGACCTCTTCGAGCACCTCGACCTCGGGCACCTGGGCAACCAGGATCGGGTCCGGCACCTTCTTGGTGATCACCTCGGTCCCGGTCACGACGCGCTCGCACACGTCACCGCGCGGGGCCAGCGCCGAAAAGCCAGACGCTCCGAAATGGATCTGGAGGTCGTACACATCGCTCGCGGCTTCCTTCTCGACCCGGGCGCCGAGACGCAGGGCCGCCCTGGCCAGCTCGCCAAGCTCGGCCGCCGACCGGAGGTGCCAGATGTTCGGGGTGAACGGAGCGCGCAAGTAGCACGCTTCGATCTCCGGCGTGGCCTCGATCAGGTCGGCCAACCGCCGCAGCGCCTCGGCCTGCTGGACGTGCAGCGGCTTGTCCTCGGTGGCCATCAGCCCGCCACCTCCACCCGGATGTCGCGGTTGGAGTTGCGGTCCTGCTCGGTGAGGGCCTGGTTCACCGCGCCCAAGGCGCACGCCCGGCACCCGCAGGTCTCCGCCACGTCCAGCGGGTTGCTGTACGGGGTGTCCGGGGCGGGCTCGCCGTAGATCCGGACCGAGGTGACCGCGCCGAACTGCTGGCACCACTCGCACTGCTGCCCGGCGAAGTGCGGATCGACGGTCACGACCACGCCGCGCATCGCGCGCAGCTCGTCGACCACCGTCAGCTCACCGAGCGCGGGCAGGATCTCGGTCGGCTCGCCGCAGTCGTGGCGCCGGTGCCGCCCGGCCGAGGCCTGCGGCACCACGCGCCCGACCAGCGCGGCCAGGTCGCCGGGGACCGGCACGGCGGCCGGGGCAGTCAGGTCAGTCATCGGGGTTCACGTCCTTCTCGACAGCGGCGGCGGTGGTGTCGTAGAGCGGGGTCGGCTCTCCGACCAGGTGCACGGGCAGCGGGGGCGCGTCCTCGAACAGGCCGCGCTGGTCGGCCCCGATGTCCGGGCCGCAGTCGGTGCAGGTGACAGCCTGGGTTGTCACGTAGTAGTGGGTGCCGCGCTGGTTCTGCGAGCCGCTACGGCAGAGCGGGAAGGGAACCGGGCTGGCCGGGTTCCCGGCGTGCACGACGGCGTTACGGCCCAGGGCCCGGACGTTGCGCGCGTTCACCGGCCACCGCCGATGCGCAGGCAGGTGTGGCAGGTGATCGGCGCGGTGGTCGGCTGCTTCGTGCGCTTGTGCCAGAAGCGGGAGTCCGACCCGCACCGCAGGCCGCCGGTCTCCTGGTTGAAGCCGTGCACCAGGCGGCCCTTGCCGACGGTGTAGTTCGTGAGCGTGCTCATCGGGCCACCACCGCGGCTGCCAGCGCGCCGACGGCCAGGCCCACGGCGGCCACGCCGAGCACCACGAACACCGGGTGCACCGCCCAGCCCGGCGGCGGCCCGGCCACGCTCCGCTGGTCACCGCCCCGGCGCGGGTCCGGCGCGTCGGTGATCCGGACGGTCATCGGCGCGAACACCACCGCCGCGTCGGCGGCGAGCGTGCGCAGCGGCCGGGTGAGCACCGCGCCGAGCAGTTCGAGCCACAGCATCAGCGGCGCCCGCCGGACGAAGTCGGTCTGCCGCAGGTGCCGGTACCGGTCCACCGGCTGGGCCGGGGGCTGGGCCTGCTTGGCGGCCGGTCTACTACGGTTGGACCTGGTCATGAGAGTTCTCCCATCTCTATCTCTCGTGGCTGGCGCGGTCCGGTGTTCCAGCACCGGCCGCGCGTTTTTCGTTGGGTCAGGCGATCGCCAGCGCGCCGGGCGCGTGCTCGCGGATCTGTTCAGCGGCAGGGGCGAGCAGGAAGCGCACCCGCTCGGCCTGCTCGTCGGTCAGCGGGGCGAAGCGGGCTAGCAACTGTTCGGCGTGCTCCCGCATCGCCGGGTCAAGATCGGCGATCCGCCTTGGCCTGCCTGGCGGGTCCGCCGGGGGCTGGCGCGGCGGGTTTGGCACGTCCGGCACGGTCGGAGGGTTCCGGGTCGGCGGGCGCGTGTCGCGCGGCCCTGTGGCGACGACCTTTCTCATGTCTTCGCCCTGGCAGGAGCGTCGGGCAGCCGCAGATGCTTGGCGGGTAAGCCGAGTTCGAGGGCCAAGCGCTGCAACACCTCGATCGACGCGGTGGCATGCCCGCTCTCGATGTTGGCCAGGTGCTGCGGCTTCACGTTGGCCCGCCCGGCGAGTTCGGCGAGCTTCCAGCCACGCTTCTGTCGTGTGGCTCGGATGAGCTGGCGGTTGGGGGTGGGCATACAGGAGAGATTAGGAAGGTTTCGGAAGTAAGTCAACCCACTTGGCGGAACTTTTAGGAAGGAGGGTTGCGGCAACCGCTCCAGACGTGGATGGTTGGGCGTCGACGACACGAGGAAGGAAAGGGAAGAAAGATGACAGAACACGAGGTTTCACGAAGGCCCAGGGTTGCCTCAAGTTGCCTTCCGCTTTCTTCCTCGCGGAAGATGCGGCACCCTGAGCGCATGGTGGACCGCAAAGCGCTACTCGGCAGTGCCGTCCGCAACGCGCGGAAGAAGGCTGGGTTCAACACGCTCCAGGAGTGGGCCGCACACCTCGACATCAGCGACCGCACCCTGGGCGACCTCGAACGCGGCCATGGCGCCGGCCCGAACACGCTCGCCGACGTCGAGAACGCCCTGGGCTGGAACCCCGGCAAGAGCCGGCGCTTTCTCGACGGAGAGGAAGACCTGGAGGACATGCCAGCGCCGCCCCAGCGGGCACAGGCCGAACCAGACGACGACGCGCGGGGGCGCGCCGCGGTCAAGGTGCTGCTACAGCCGACGCTGGCCGACCTGCTCGCGGAGGCCTCGGCCGCCTACCAGGTCGACCCAGCAGAGGCCGAGGACTGGCTGCTACGCGTGCTCACTATCCGGCGCAAGGCGCGCGAACGTGATGGCCAGGACCAGGCGGTCGCCGAGCGTGCCCGCCAGACGGCCGCCGCCCGTAGCCGCCAAAGGCAGGCACAAACCGGACAAACTCGGTCGTAACCTGATCGCAATATTGGATTAGGCCACCTGGGTATTCCTTGCTTCTGCGAACTAACTCATCTCAGCTCGGTGACGACAATCGGGGGGGTGTAACACCCCGAACGGGCTAAGCCCGATACCACCACAACGAGGGGATGTAGTTCGCATGCGCACCGAGGGGCCGAAGCCAGTCACCACCAAGGTCAAGCCGACCCACCTGTGGGTCGCCGCGCTGATCGCGACAGCGATCACCATGATCGGAGGTGTCGCAATGCTGGCCGTGCCACTGGCTGGCTGGCACCCCGTCATGCTCCCGCTGGCGCTCATCGTCATGCTGACTGGCTGGGGCACCGTCGGTATCGCCGCCATCGTCAGACACCTTGAACAGTTCATCCTGGCGTGCACCGACTACGCGATCGCCCGCGACCGCGAAGAAGCGGTCAGCGTGCGGTCGACGGTGCACGCCGCCGAGCGGTTCCTACGCGACGGCCACTAGCGCCGCTAGCCGATAGGCGTGATGTCGACGCGGTTCGGGTCAATCTTCCCCGCCTCCCTGGTGTAGCCCTTCGGGTTGTTCGGCATGATCGACACCACCGCAACCGCGGTGATCACGGCTCGCCGACGCTCCACCGTCGACGCCAGGAAGGCGCGGCCCGGATCGGGCGCGTCCGCGATGCCAGCGAGCGTCGACCCAGCGGACAGCTCAGCCACCTTCGCTTGTGCACGTTCGAGTGCACCAGTGAGGGAGGCACGTGCTTCCGACCACTCCTGCTCGTCGATTTCGTTCGCCCCGTAGAGGGCGGCCAACTGTTTCTTGCGGTTGCCGAGCGCAGTTAACTCAGCTTGCGCAGAACGCAGCTCATCCGGATCAGCAGATGGGAGCAGAGACACGTTCTCTCTGCGCAGCAGGTCGGCGATCACAGCATTGACCAGATCGTCGACAGGCTCAGCGATGATCGTATTATGGTTGACCGCGCGACAGCGGTACGCCGGTTGAAGAATCTTCCTCTTCGGACTCCAAACAGAATTACTGCGCATCGTGGCCTTACCGTCGCATTTCCCGCAGTAGTAGCCGTTCGATCCCTGCCACTTCAGAGACAGGTTTCCTTTTGGGCGGCGCTCCGGGTCGTCCAACATGCTCTTGAGCGCACGCCATTGGGCTTCCGACACGATCGGAGCCCAGGTGGCATTCCCCACGACTTGGCGTCGGTGCACCGACAGCCCCGCATTGCGAGGCCGCATGAGCACCGACCGCACGGACGCCGGAATCCATTCCTTTGCTCCCTGGGGCGGTTTGAGCCCAAGTTCGTTCCACGCTCGGGCGACGGAACCGATCGAGGCTCCCGCAAGCACGTCCTGTATCGCGCGCGCGATGGCCGCGATCTCAGCGGGGCGGGGCGTCAGCCCGTCCGAATCAAAGCCGAACGGACGGGGGCCGCCCAGGAACAGGCCATCCCGCGCGAGCTCGGTCATCTTCTCCACGAGTCGCTCGCTCGCGTGCTCCGACTCGTAGCGGGCGTCCACGGCCCGGTTCCGGGCATCCTTCCTCCCCCACGCGGTCGTGAGGTCGAGCGTGCCCGCCTGCTTGGCGTACGTCGGGATGTTCCGCGGCTGGCAGAGATCGATGTAGTTCTCCAACTCCATAGGGTCACCGTGTCGGTGCAGACGGTCGGTGTGCCAGCACAGAACAGCGTCCGCCTCACCGGCTTCGATGAGTGCAAGAAGTCGGCGGTATCCCGGGCGAGGCTTGCCGCTGTACGCCGACAGGTCGTTGTCCGCGAACACGGCTACCACCGTCCACCCGCGCTTGCGCGCCATCTCCCGGCACTCGAACTCCTGGCGGTCCACCCCCAGGTGGGCGCCGATCCGGTCCTTGGAGATGCGGCAGTAGATCACTACACGAACGATCGTCGAAGTCACGTCCGATAGTGTGAACCGTACATGTCACCCTTGACAAGTAGCCCAGGTCAGCTT